>NZ_OY782498.1:3700000-3701887 GCF_963677845.1 uncultured Pseudodesulfovibrio sp. | reverse complement strand
AAGATTTGACATCGATCCTCTATAAAAAGAGGCGCAAAACGACCTCAAAAAAATCATAAAAGCTACGGCATCTCAAAGGCTCCACAAGGGAACAACCGAACGCTGCCTGTCCACTCGTACGATCAGTCACCAAGCCATGATAAAATGCACCACCCTCACCGCCTCTTTCGCAATTTTATAGCAGGACAATTGGGTATCAGGCCTCATTTGTTCACAAAGGAGTTGCCAGGCGTCCATTTGTAGAACGCAGAAAAGCCCTGATTCATATGAATCAGGGCTTTTCTTAAAAGATCCTTGGCACCGACCTACTTTCCCACACGCTACCATGCAGTATCATCGGCGATGGAGGGCTTAACTACCGGGTTCGGAATGGGACCGGGTGTACCCCCTCCTCCTTGGGCACCAAGAAAAAGAGTTGAGTAATGTCTACTCGAATATATAAGTAAACAGGGGAAGAGAGAATTCCATTAAGTTGTTAAATAAGCCGCACGATCTATTAGTACTGGTTAGCTGAACAACTCACGTTGCTTACACACCCAGCCTATCAACCTTGTAGTCTTCAAGGGATCTTTAGGGACATAAATGTCCAGGGAGAACTAATCTTGAGGCGGGCTTCCCGCTTAGATGCTTTCAGCGGTTATCCTTTCCGAACTTAGCTACTCTGCAATGCCACTGGCGTGACAACAGAAACACCATAGGTTCGTCCACCCCGGTCCTCTCGTACTAGGGGCAGACCCTCTTCAATTCTCCTACGCCCACGGAGGATAGGGACCAAACTGTCTCACGACGTTTTAAACCCAGCTCGCGTACCACTTTAAACGGCGAACAGCCGTACCCTTGGGACCTGCTTCAGCCCCAGGATGTGATGAGCCGACATCGAGGTGCCAAACCGCGTCGTCGATGTGAACTCTTGGACGCGATCAGCCTGTTATCCCCGGCGTACCTTTTATCCTATGAGCGATGGCCCTTCCATGCGGAACCACCGGATCACTAAGACCAACTTTCGTTCCTGCTCGAGATGTCTCTCTCACAGTCAAGCTCCCTTATGCCTTTGCACTCAACGGCTGGTTTCCAATCAGCCTGAGGGAACCTTTGCAAGCCTCCGTTACTATTTAGGAGGCGACCGCCCCAGTCAAACTACCCACCAGACACTGTTTCCATGCCGGATAACGGCTATGGATTAGATACCTAAGTAATAAAGGCTGGTATTTCAAGGTTGACTCCACACACTCTAGCGAACATGCTTCAAAGTCTCCCAGCTATCCTACACATTATTAATCAAATACCAATGTCAAGCTGCAGTAAAGGTGCACAGGGTCTTTCCGTCCTTCCGCGGGTACCCAGCATTTTCACTGGGAATTCAATTTCACTGAGTCTCTGGTTGAGACAGTGGGGGGATCGTTACGCCATTCGTGCAGGTCGGAACTTACCCGACAAGGAATTTCGCTACCTTAGGACCGTTATAGTTACGGCCGCCGTTTACTGGGGCTTCGATTCAGAGCTTCGACCGAAGTCTAACCCCACCTCTTAACCTTCCAGCACCGGGCAGGCGTCAGTCCCTATACATCGTCTTACGACTTAGCAGAGACCTATGTTTTTAGTAAACAGTCGCCCCCCCCGATTCACTGCGTCTTAAAGTTGCTCACATAGTTAAATGATCACAATTTCAAGCACCCCTTCTTGCGAACTTACGGGGTCATTTTGCCGAGTTCCTTAACCAGAGTTCTCTCAAGCGCCTTGGTCTGCTCGACCCACCTACCTGTGTTGGTTTGCGGTACGGTATGCATATGCTAAACTTAGAAGCTTTTCTTGGCAGTATGGAATTAATGGCTTCCGTCGATTAAAGACTCGGCATAACGTCTCAGGCATAAAGAACTGCGGATTTGC